>NC_007717.1 GCF_000012225.1 Aster yellows witches'-broom phytoplasma AYWB
ATGAAAAAAACTAAGTTTAGATTAAATACTAAAGATTTTTTTATGACTTATTCACAGTGTGATTTGGGTAAAGAAAAAATCTATCATCATATTAAACAATTAATGGCTTCTAAAAACCAAGAAATTAATTATTTATCAGTTTGTTTAGAAAACCATGCAGATAATAATGGCGTTCATTCTCATGTATTTTTACAATTAAAAAAACGTTATCAAGTTGTAAATAATAGATTCTTTGACATTGATGGTAAACATCCAGAAATTGAAAGAGCACGCACCGTTCAAGGTTCAGTTGATTACGTAAAAAAAGATGGTGACTTCATTGAAGAAGGCACCCCTAAAGATAAAAAATATATTACTAAAAATGAAAATGATAAATTAAAAAAAATAATCTATGATGAAATAGATAGGTTGAAAAATGAATATTATTATGATGATAATTTAACTTTTAATCAAGTTAAAAAAAGTCTTGATGATTTCATATTAAAGACCGACCGTGATTTTTATTATGAAAAAATAGACTTAATTAAAAAAATATTGAATGAACGTTTCACTAAAAAAAAAGAAGAGTTAGAAGATGAAGAAGAATATTCTAAACCTGATTATTCTTTCAATTCATTCAAAACTAACTCTAAAACTAATGAGATAATTGCTGCGATTCAAACACAATTATCAGTGCAATCATTAGGCAAACGACCTAAATCCATTGTGATTGAAGGACCTAGTAGACTCGGTAAAACCGAGTTTATATTAAGTTATCTAACTCACATAAACCTTCACTATAATTATACCAGAGGTGAGTTTAATTTTAGCAAAGAAAACCACAAAAATGCTTATAAAATCAATATTTTTGATGACATAAGTCTTACTAAAATTAGAAAAGAAGGTTTGATAAAAGATATTATAGGTGGTCAAAAAGGATTTACAGTTGATGTAAAATATGCTCCTAAAAGAAATATATCTGGAAAGAAGTTAAATATCTTTTTAGTTAACCCTGATATTTCATTTGAAAATTATTGTGAATGGTCTCGTAATGACGGTCATAAGTTTCATGAATATATAGAAGATAATTGTATTTTCATATATATCCCTGATAAGTTATATGAAGAAATAAATGAATAATTAAATATAAAAATCGTCTCCCGCGGAATGTTAATTTTAATCAATCTATTAATTTTATAATAACCTTTAAACACATTATTTTATATCTATATGACGTTTCAAATGACATTTAATATCTTTTATCTAACGCACATAAATAAAGGTCTAAGATATCTCGCTTAGCGAGCTAGGCGTCCAGCCGATGCATCTTAATTATATTATGATACCCCCTCCTATAAAGTCCCCTTTTGGGGATTTAGGGGTTTTTTTTACATTAAAAATTCGTTAGGTTTTTCCTCAATCGGTTCTATCTAATTTACAGTATATAGTTAAATGTGTGTACCTTTTTTCATTTTTCTTAGGTATTTCCTTGCTTATGTGTGCGCGCTGTAGGATTCCAGCGCAAGCACACATAAGGTTTTTCCTAATGATTTTTTATACACACATTTATACACACATTGCAATGTGTGTACTTTTTTTATCAATGTGTGTACTTTTTCAATTTTAATCCTTTTTTCCCCTCGCGCCTTGCCCGTGAACTATCGGGTAAGGAGTAGCGAGAACGAACCAACCACCTTTGCTGCGTTAGGCAGTAAAGGAGTAGGTTGGAGAGTCAATAATTAAAAAAAACTTGTCGCAGACAAGTTGCATTTTTATTATTATTTTGTTAGATTATATTGTTATACGTTAAGTATTTTTTGATATAATATAAGTGTATTCATCTGACAACAAAAATAATTATTATTTAATTTTAATATCAAATAAATGTTAAAATAATTAATGACTCTATGTATATGTTTGTCAGATGACATATATGTAGGGTCATTTTTGTTTTGTAAAGCTCACATTAAAATATAAAAAAATAGTTATATAAATCCCACTCTCGCAAAGACAAAGATTTATATAACTATCCACGAAAGGATGCATTAAATGCAAAACCTTAATTTAAACATAGACGCATTTATTGATAAAATAAATTACTATGTTACTTATATTATAACATTTTTAAAATATGTTTTTAACAGTATTATTGCAATCAAAAACGTTGATTTCAGTTTATTCAATATACCAAATAGTATAGGAATAATTTGTCATTTTCTTTTTGCTATTTTTTGCATTTTAATCTTTATCACTTTATTAGTTTTTTTAGGTTCTATCTTTAACATTATAAAAACAATAATCAAATGTTTTTTAAAACCATTTAAATTATTATTTAAATTAATTAAATGGATTTTCTCACCTAAATCAGAATTAAAACAACCAATTAAAACTAATAACTTGAATCAATATGATTTAAACAAATTACAAAGAAAGATAAATGATTTAGAATACAAACTTAATTTACAAAAAAGACAAAATGTAATTAAACCATTTGAAAACAAATATCAAAAAAGAGGTTAAATTATGAAAAACAATAATCACAAAAACCCAAAAAATAAAATATTTATCATTTGGGGTTTATTTATTAGTGGAGTTATTCTTGTTTTTTTAATACTTCTTTTATTAGCTATTAATAAACCTCAACCTAAAACTGATACCCAAAATCCACAACATTTAAATTCTAAAATTAATAATCAACAAGAACAACAAACCTATAATGCAATTATTAAAAAAATTGAAAAAGAAGTTGATAAATTAACCCAACAACAAGAACAAACTCCATCACTTAAATATCCTCCCACAATTAATTATTACGGTGGTAATGAAAAAAAGATTCACGATATAGAAGAATACGACCAAGATACAGGTAAAAAAATCAAGGAAACATACTATGACTTTAATGGAATTGTTGGTTATATTGCAAAATATAGCAAAGACACAGGTGATATAATTCAAAAAACTTTTTACAACCCAGACGGAACTGAAAAAAAAGTAAAGCATTTTAATTAATCATGAATAAAAAAAGAAAAATTATATTAAAGATTTGGATTATATTTATATCAATTCTTATTTTAATCCTGTTATTACTTTTAGGTTTAAGATTACCTAAATTATTTAAATCAATTCAAGATAAAAATAAAGTCAAAACCCAATCTCAATATCAAACTCAATATATCCATGATACTAATAAAGTTAATAATATAATTGGATTAATTAATTCTTTAAAACGTTTAAAAACTTTAAAGCAATTAAAACCTCAAACTGAAAAACAAAAAGAAACTCAACCAATAAATAATCTAGATTTCTTTGACCCTAAGGTTCAAAATGATCTTTATCATAAACTTAGTAAAGAATTAGATAAAATACCTCAAATTAAATCCACTTCTAAATTACCTGAAGTTAATCAGCTTCCAGATGAAGCTAAACAAACTGAATATAAATATGTTGTACCAGATTTTAAAGATGAAAAACAAGAACTTAAAGATATAGCAGTTGTAACTTTAACTACTGGTGCGGTTGTAATTACTTGTTCTGTTTTAACTCCTATTTTATCCTCTGTAGGTCCAATAGGAACTATTGCAAGTAAATTAGTTTCAATTGCTTAATTTAAATAGAAAGGAGAAATAAAATGTTAAATAAAGTTCAATTAATTGGAAACATTACCCATGACTTAGAGCCAACACATATTAATACTAATGAGGGTCAAATATCTAAATTAGATTTTCAAATAGCTGTAAATAATAAAGATAAAACTCAATTCATTCCATGTGTTATTTTTAGAAACCAAGCTGAAAACATGAGTATGTATTTACATAAAGGTTCAAAAGTATATTTAGAAGGAACGTTATCAATTGAAAAATATACCAATAACGAAGGCGAAAATAAAACTGCTACTAAAGTAATAGTTCAAAAAGTTATTTTTTTAGATAATAAAGATAAATAAAATAAAGGCCCCTATTTAATTAGGGGCTTTAGATAGAAAGTAGTATATCA
>NC_007718.1 GCF_000012225.1 Aster yellows witches'-broom phytoplasma AYWB
ATGAAATTACGTATTTGTGAACTTGTTATTAATGCTAATAAAATTACTAAATCTAAAATAGAAAATATTTTAGAACTTAAAAAAAAAGCTATTCAAAATTATGCCTATATTTTACATGATAAAGATACTTATCAAAATGAAAAAGAGGCTCAATTAAATGGTAAAAAAATAGGAGATCTAAAATCCCCTCATTATCATATATATTTAAGATTTAATTATGCATATGATACCAAACATATCGCTCAATGGTTTAATACCCAAGATAATTTTGTTTCTAAAATTAAAGGCAGATTTAGTGATGCTTTAATGTATATGACTCATGCTAATAGTTCTGATAAACATCAATATGACGAAAAAGCGGTAGTTAGTGATTTTGATTGGAAATCAGAAATACAAAAAACTAATTTGAATAAACAATTTAAAATGAATTATGCTAGATTAAAAGAAATTAATTCTCAAATTATATCAGGAGAAATTAAAGAATATAATATTGATGAAAGAATTAATGTAGATGAGTATTATGTATATTCTGCAGCAATAGAAAAAGCATTTAAATATAGAGTTATTACTTTAAAAAGGATTAAAAGACAAATGGAATGTGTTTTTATTACAGGTCAAAGTGGATCTGGTAAATCTACTTTAGCCAAAAAAATAGCTAAAGATAATAAATATAATGCCTATATTTCATCTGGTTCTAATGATATTTTAGATGATTATCGAGGAGAAGAATGTATTATTTTAGATGACCTACGTTCTAATTGTCTAGGTTTATCAGATTTATTAAAAATGTTAGATAATAATACTGCCTCCAGTGTTAAGAGTCGTTATAAAAATAAAGTATTAGAATGTAAATTAATTATTATTACTACTGTTAAAAGTATTGATGATTTCTTTGAAGATATTTTTAGAAAAGATGAAACTATTATTCAATTAAAACGTCGTTGTACTTATTATATTGAAATAGATTCAAAATATATTTATTATAGTTATTGGGATTCAATTCAAAATAAATATGATTTATTAAATAAAGAACCCAATAATTTATTAAATGAATTTAAAATTAAATCTTTATCAAAGCAAGAAGCAAGATTGAAATTTAAAAAATCCTTAAAAATAAATTTACCTACAAAAGATAAAGATGATATTTAAAATATATTTATAATTAAATGCTTTTTCTATTCTTTTTATGTGTATTTTACTAGCTTTTTTGATATAATATAAGTGTATTCACACGGACAAAAATACAAATTAATAATAGTTTAGCATTTTTATATGTTAAAATAATTAATGACTCTATATATATGTGCGTCCGTGTGCTTATATGTAGGGTCATTTTTGTTATCTAAATCCCACATTAAAATATATAAAAAAAATAGTTATATAAATCCCGAATCTCCCAAAGACAAAGATTTATATAACTACCATGAAAGGATGCATTAAATGCAAAACCTTAATTTAAACATAGACGCATTTATTGATAAAATAAATTACTATGTTATTTATATTATAACATTTTTAAAATATGTTTTTAACAGTATTATTGCAATCAAAAACGTTGATTTCAGTTTATTCAATATACCAAATAGTATAGGAATAATTTGTCATTTTCTTTTTGCTATTTTTTGCATTTTAATATTTATCACCTTGTTAGTTTTTTTAGGTTCTATATGGAATATTATTAAAACAATAATCAAATGGATTTTATATCCGTTTAAATTATTATTTAAATTAATTAAATGGATTTTCTCACCTAAATCAGAATTAAAACAACCAATTAAAACTAATAACTTGAATCAATATGATTTAAACAAATTACAAAGAAAGATAAATGATTTAGAATACAAACTTAATTTACAAAAAAGACAAAATGTAATTAAACCATTTGAAAACAAATATCAAAAAAGAGGTTAAATTATGAAAAACAATAATCACAAAAACCCAAAAAATAAAATATTTATCATTTGGGGTTTATTTATTAGTGGAGTTATTCTTGTTTTTTTAATACTTCTTTTATTAGCTATTAATAAACCTCAACCTAAAACTGATACCCAAAATCAACAACATTTACAATCTAATATTAATGCCGAACAAGAACAACAAACCTATAATAGGGTTATTAATAAGATAGAATCTGAAATAGATAAATTAACCCAACAACAAGAACAAACTCCATTACTTAAATATCCTCCTAAAATAAGATATTATGATGATGGAATAAAGATCTTTTCCATAGAAAAATATAATCAAGATACAGGTAAATTAATTAAAGACATTTATTATAAAAATGATGGAGAAACAATAGAATATACTGTTGATTACAATTCTGATGGTTCTATCTTAAACACTTTTTATAACCCAGACGGAACTGTTAGAGACACTTATCATTCTAATGAATAAAAAAAGAAAAATTATATTAAAGATTTGGATTATATTTATATCAATTCTTATTTTAATCCTGTTATTCCTTTTAGGTTTAAAATTACCTAAATTGCTTAAATTAAAACAACAACAAGATAATAATCAAGTTGAAACCCAATATAAATATTAAACTCAATATATTCATGATACTGATAAAGTTAATAATATAATTGGATTAATTAATTCTTTAAAACGTTTAAAAACTTTAAAGCAATTAAAACCTCAAACTGAAAAACAAAAAGAAACTCAACCAATAAATAATCTAGATTTCTTTGACCCTAAGGTTCAAAATGATCTTTATCATAAACTTAGTAAAGAATTAGATAAAATACCTCAAATTAAATCCACTTCTAAATTACCTGAAGTTAATCAGCTTCCAGATGAAGCTAAACAAACTGAATATAAATATGTTGTACCAGATTTTAAAGATGAAAAACAAGAACTTAAAGATATAGCAGTTATAACTTTAACTACTGGTGCGGTTGTAATTACTTGTTCTGTTTTAACTCCTATTTTATCCTCTGTAGGTCCAATAGGAACTATTGCAAGTAAATTAGTTTCAATTGCTTAATTTAAATAGAAAGGAGAAATAAAATGTTAAATAAAGTTCAATTAATCGGTAATATCACCCATGACTTAGAGCCAACACATATTAATACTAATGAGGGTCAAATATCTAAATTAGATTTCCAAATAGCTGTAAATAATAAAGATAAAACTCAATTCATTCCATGTGTTATTTTTAGAAACCAAGCTGAAAATATGAGTATGTATTTACATAAAGGTTCAAAAGTATATTTAGAAGGAACGTTATCAATTGAAAAATATACCAATAACGAAGGCGAAAATAAAACTGCTACTAAAGTAATAGTTCAAAAAGTTATTTTTTTAGATAATAAAGATAAATAAAATAAAGGCCCCTATTAAATTAGGGGCTTTAAAAATATAAAATTTCAATTGCGCGGAATGTTAATTTTAATCAATCTATTAATTTTATAATAACCTTTAAACACATTATTTTATATCTATATGACGTTTCAAATGACATTTAATATCTTTTATCTAACGCACATAAATAAAGGTCTAAGATATCTCGCTTAGCGAGCTAGGCGTCCAGCCGATGCATCTTAATTATATTATGATACCCCCTCTTATAAAGTCCCCTTTTGGGGATTTAGGGGTTTTTTATTTATTAATATTTGTTAAAATAATTATGACCTTATATATGAAGTTTTTCGAAGATTCCTAATATATAAGGTCATTTTTATACCTAAACCTTATATATATATGTATGTAGTAAGATATATAAAATCCTCAGCATTTCCCTGCCATAGAGGGCTTGTCTCTATGGCAGGTAGTAATTGTAGTATAAATTATTTTATTTTATTGAATTTTTCTAATATTTTTTAACTTTTATATACTACTTTTTTTAATGTTTTAATGTTGTATATATATGTTATAATAATATCGAGCGCCTTACCCGTGAACTATCGGGTAAGGAGTAGCGAGAACGAACCAACCGCCTTTGCCGTGAGTATCGGTAAAGGAGTAGGTTGGGGAGTCTACATATAAAAAAAAGGAATCTTCGAAA
>NC_007719.1 GCF_000012225.1 Aster yellows witches'-broom phytoplasma AYWB
ATGAAAAAAACTAAGTTTCAAAAAAATGCAAAAGACATCTTTTTAACTTATTCAAAATGTCCTTTAGGTAAAGATAAAATTCATAATTATATAAAAGAAATAATGATATCTAAAAAACAAGAAATTTCATATATCATTTCTAATACTGAAAACCATCAAGACCATAAAGAAATACATACTCATGTTCTTTTTCAATTAACTAAACGTTTTAATATTCAAAGTGATAGATTCTTTGACATTGAAGGTTTCCATCCTAGAATTGAAACTGCTCGTAATATAGAAAAATCAATTTCTTATATAAAAAAAGATGGCGACTTCATTGAAGAAGGCACCCCTAGACATAAAAAATATGTTCGTCAAAATCAAAAAGAAGAACGTAAACAATTAATATATGATGAAATAGACAGATTAATAGAAAAATATTATCATGATGATAAATTAACTTTAAATCAAGTTAAAAAATCTCTTAATGATTTTATTAAAATTCTAGACCGTGATTTTTATTACGAAAAAATAGATTTTGTAGAACAAGTTTTAAATAAAAAATTCACTAAAAAAAAAGAAGAGTTAGAAGATGAAGAAGAATTTTTCAAACCTGATTATTCTTTCGATTCATTCAAATCTAACTCTAAAACTAATGAGATAATTGAGGCTATAAATCAACAATTATCAGTTCAATCATTAGGCAAACGACCTAAATCCATTGTTATTGAAGGACCTAGTAGACTCGGTAAAACCGAGTTTATATTAAGTTATCTAACCCACATAAACCTTCACTATAATTATACCAGAGGTGAATTTGATTTTAGTAAACAAAATCATAAAAATGCTTATAAAATCAATATTTTTGATGACATAAGTCTTACTAGAATTAGAAAAGAAGGTTTGATAAAAGATATTATAGGTGGTCAAAAAGGATTTAGTTATAATGTCAAATATGCTCCTAAAAGAACTATAGCTGGAAAGAAGTTAAGTATCTTTTTAGTTAATCCTGATATCTCATTTGAAAATTATTGTGAATGGTCTCGCAATAAAGGATATAAATATCATGAATATCTAGAAGATAATTGTATTTTCATATATGTTCCTGATAAGTTATATCACTAATAAATGAAATAACTTAAAATTATTAAAAAAAGGAGAAAAAAATGACTGGTTTGGAACTTTTTATAACTCTTTTAGTAATGGGATCTTTATATATTTTTATCACTTGTAAATAATTGATAAAATTAAAATTAGAAAGTTATTTTGAATATGTATTTAAGCTTAAAAAAAATAAAATTTAGTTCTAAATTTTATTTAATTATATTTATTTTTATTTATTTATTATTAAATTTTTATCAAAAAAATTTAGTTTTTGCTATGAAGAATAATAATTCAAATTATATTGTAGAACAAGATTTAATACCAAAAAAAAGTAATGATTCTGAAATGATTGATATTAAAATTTTAGACAAATATTCAGAAACAGAAAATGAAACGAAAGAAATAATAATATCATTTAAAAAATTTCTACATAGAATAAGAATAATACAAGAAATAACACAACAAAATATAAATAAACTAATATATACATTGAATAAAATGAAAAAAATTATTAATATTTTAGAAACCAATAATAAAAATTTAGAAGATGAAAATAAAAAATTAAGAGAAGAAGTTAACTTATTAAAGAATCTTAAATAAATTAAAAATCAATAAAAAATAAGCCCCTAATTTAATAGGGGCTTTAAAAATATAAAAATTGTCTTCCTCGAAATGTTAATTTTATTCAATATATCAATTTTATAATACCTCTAAAACGAATTATTTTATACATATATTCAATTTTAAATTAAATTAATTATAACAGGTATCCAAATACGAGCAGAGCGAACTAGGCTGCCAGCCGAAGAACATTACAATTAATCTATTACACCCTTTCCTATAAAGTCCACTCTGTTTATTTAGTGTTTTTTTACATTAAAAATTCGTTAGGTTTTTCCTCAATGTAACTGTCAAACTTTATAATATAAGTTAAATGTGTATGCTTTTTTTCATTTTACTAGGTATTTACTTACTTATGTGCGCGTGCTGTAAGATTCCAGCGTAAGCGCACATAAGGTTTTTCCTAATGATTTTTTTTTATACATATAGCATACACATTGCAATGTGTATGCTTTTTTTAAAATGTGTATGCTTTTTTAATTTCCTCTTTTCTCCTTACCTGTGAACTATCGGGTAAGGAGTAGCGAGAACGAAACAACCGCCTTTGCTGCTTTAGGCAGTAAAGGAGTAGGTTGGAGAGTCCATTTAAAATATTAAAATAATATATTTTTGGTATAATATAAGTGTATTTACTTGGACTCTTATTTAAAGTTTATTTTTTACATCTAAAAAATGTTAAAATTATAAATGACTCTATATATATGTTCGTCCAAGTACGTATATGTAGGGTCATTTTTGTTATATTAAGCTATATTAAAAAAATATAAAAAAATAACTCCCTATTATTTTAGGGAGTTATATAATAAATAAAATATCAAAAAACAAAATTAATAATTATTCCCAATCAAAAAAAGTTTCACTTAATTTATCAATTATTTCTTCATTATGATTTACACATTCATCAACAAGTTGGTTCAATGCATATTTTATCTTATCTTCAGTAGTATCTGGTGATATAATAAAATCAATTATTTTTTCTTTAAATATTTCATATTGTTTTGTTTCAAATTTATCTAATACTTCCTTTTTATAAAATTGATAATCTGTGTCATCTTTTAAATTATTATTTGTTGAAGTAAAACTTTCAAAGAATTTTTCAGATGAATCATTAAGTTTTTTAATATTTTCTTTCAAATAATTTTTAATAAGATCTTCAGCTTCTTTTTTAAAACCATCTATGCCCATTAAATTTAGAAAATAAGCTAAACCTTCTTTTAAATTATTATTATTTTTTTCTTTTGCAGGATCCAATACTTTTTTTTTAAAAAATTGATAATCTGTGTCATCTTTTAAATTATTATTATTTATTGTATTTTCATTCTCTTTTTTTAAATCTTTTTCTGATTTCATAGAAAAAATATTGTTAATTTTAAAATTAATTAAAATTAAAAAAACTGAAGTTATTAGTAAAATTATTTTTTTTAAGTTAATTTTTTTATTTTTATTAAAAAAATTCATTTTTAAAAAACCTCTTTTTTTATATATTTATATTAAAAAAAAAATAGCTATATAAATCCTTTTTCTCATCAAAGAAAATTTTATATAACTATCCACGAAAGGATGCATAAAAATGCAAATATTAAGTTTTAACATAGATCAATTTATTTTGAAAATAAATGACTATGCCACTATTATTATATCATTCCTTAAAAACACTTTTAACAATATAATTGCTATTAAAAATTGTAATTTTTTTAATTTATTAAATAGTACAGGAATAATAATTAATTTTCTTTTTTCTATATTATATATTTTAATATTTATTACCTTATTAGTTTTTTTATGTTCTATCTTTAACATTATAAAAACAATAATCAAATGGATTTTATATCCGTTTAAATTATTAATTATATGTATTATAAAAATTATAAGTAAATTAATTCCTAAATCATCTATTAAACAATCAATTACAATTGATAAATATTTAATTGAATTACAAGAAAATATATCTGATTTAGAATCTAAAAACAATTTAATGATGAAATAATACATTAAAAAAAACAACAATCAAAGGAGATAATAAAATTGGAAAACAACAACAAACCAAAATCAAAAAAAAAAATATTTATCATTTGGGGTTTATTTATTAGTGGAGTTATTCTTGTTCTTTTAATGCTTCTTTTATTAGCTATCAATAAACCTCAACCTAAAATAGAAAAACTAAATCAACAACATTAAAATCTAATATTAATGCCGAACAAGAACAAGAAACCTATAATAGACTTATGAATAAAATTGAAAAAGAAGTTGATAAATTAACCCAACAACAAGAACAAACTCCATCACTTAAATATCCTCCTAAAACTTATTATCAAAATGATGGTATAAAAATTAGAAATATTCAAGAACATAACCAAAACACAGGGATTATTAAAAAATCAACTCATTTTTATGATGATGGCAAAACAATTAGAAAAATTAATGAATATAATGATTTTAACTTAATTAAAGAAATTTATTACAACCAAGATGGAACTATTAAAGAAACTAAAACATTTTAATCATGAATAAAAAAAGAAAAATTATATTAAAGATTTGGATTATATTTATATCAATTCTTATTTTAATCATGTTATTTCTTTTAGGTTTAAAATTACCTAAATTACTTAAATCAAAACAACAACAAGATAATAATAAAGTTGAAACTCAATTTCCATATCAAAACCAATATATTCATGATACTAATAAATTTGAAAATATAATTGGTTTAATGAATTCTTTAAAACGTTTAAAAGAATTAAAAAAACAACAAAAAGAAATAAAACAACAGCAAAAACAAACTGAATATCAATATAAAACCGAATTTGATGATGAAAATAAATTAGTTAAAGATATAGCAGTTGTAAACCCTTTCTCACGACTGGCGCAGTTGTAATTGGTTGTCTATTTCTAGCTCCTATTTTTGCATCTGTAGTTCCAATTGCAGCTCCTGTTGCTTTATTACTTTAATATTAAGAAAGGAGAAATCAAATGTTAAATAAAGTTCAATTAATAGGTAATATAACTCATGACTTAGAGCCAACACATATTAATACTAATGAGGGTCAAATATCTAAATTAGATTTTCAAATAGCTGTAAATAATAAAGATAAAACTCAATTCATTCCATGTGTTGTTTTTAGAAACCAAGCTGAAAACATGAGTATGTATTTACATAAAGGTTCAAAAGTATATTTAGAAGGAACGTTATCAATTGAAAAATATACCAATAACGAAGGCGAAAATAAAACTGCTACTAAAGTAATAGTTCAAAAAGTTATTTTTTTAGATAGTAAAAATGTTAAACAAGTAATTGAAAAGGAACCTAAATCATCATTTGATGATTGGGTAAAATTAAATAATTAATAAAACAAAGGCCCCTATTTAATTAGGGGCTTATACAAGAAAGAGTTTATAA
>NC_007720.1 GCF_000012225.1 Aster yellows witches'-broom phytoplasma AYWB
ATGAAATTAAAGATTTGTGAACTTGTTATTAATTCTGATAAAATTAATAAAACTAAAATAGAAAATATTTTAGAACTTAAAAAAAAAGCCATTCAAAATTATGCCTATATTTTACATGATAAAGATATTTATCAAAATGAAAAAGAGGCTACATTGAATGGTAAAAATATAGGGGATCTAAAAAAACCTCATTGGCATATATATTTAAGATTTAATTATGCACATGATACAAAACATATTTCTCAATGGTTTAATACACAGGATAATTTTGTTTCCAAAATAAAAGGTAGATTTAGTGATGCTTTAATGTATATGATTCATGCTAATCGTTCTGATAAACATCAATATGACGAAAAAGCAGTGGTTAGTAAGTTCGACTGGAAATCGGAAGCACAACAAGATATTTTCCTGCGTGAATATAAAATAGACTCCCGTTTAGAAGAGATTTTATCTAAAATACAATCAGGAGAAATAAAAGAGTGCAACAGCACTAACCACATTTCTATTATAGAGAATAATATTTATTCTTCAGCAATAGAAGAAGCAGTTAAGTATAGAAACAATACTTTGAAAGGAATGGATAGACAAATGGAATGTGTTTTTATTACAGGTTTAAGTGGTTGTGGTAAAACTACGTTAGCTAAAAAAATAGCTAAAAATAAAAAATATCAAACTTATATTTCATCAGGTAGTAATGATGTTTTAGATGATTATAGTAGAGGCGAAGAATGTATTATTTTAGATGACCTACGTTCTAATTGTCTAGGTTTATCAGACTTATTAAAAATGTTAGATAATAATACTTCATCTTCAGTTAAGAGTCGTTATAAAAATAAAGTTTTAGAATGTAAATTAATTATTATTACAACAGTTAAAAGTATTGATGATTTTTTTGAAGATATTTTCAAAAAAGATGAAAGCATTATTCAATTAAAACGTCGTTGTAAATTACATATTAAAATAGATTCTAAATATATTTATTCTAGTATTTGGAATCCATTGGAAATGAAATATGATTTAATAGATAAAAAACCTAATAATTTATTAAATGAATTTCAATTAAAAACTTTGTCAAAAAAAGAAGCAAAAGAGTTTATTAAACAAATAACTAATACAGATGATATTTAAATTATTTCTATACTTAAATGTTTTTTTTTGATTGTTTTTATGTGTATTTTACTAGGTTTTTTGATATAATATAAGTGTATTCACAGCAACAATAATTAATAATTAATAATTTATAACATTTTTATATGTTAAAATAATTATGACCTTATATATATGTTCGTTGCTGTGCGTATATGTAGGGTCATTTTTGTTTTGTAAAGCTCACATTAAAATATAAAAAAAATAGTTATATAAATCAACCCTCTTCGCAAAAGAAACGATTTATATAACTATCATGAAAGGATGCATTAAATGCAAAACCTTAATTTAAACATAGACGCATTTATTGATAAAATAAATTACTATGTTACTTATATTATAACATTTTTAAAATATGTTTTTAACAGTATTATTGCAATCAAAAACGTTGATTTCAGTTTATTCAATATACCAAATAGTATAGGAATAATTTGTCATTTTCTTTTTGCTATTTTTTGCATTTTAATCTTTATCACCTTGTTAGTTTTTTTAGGTTCTATATGGAATATTATTAAAACAATAATCAAATGGATTTTATATCCGTTTAAATTATTATTTAAATTAATTAAATGGATTTTCTCACCTAAATCAGAATTAAAACAACCAATTAAAACTAATAACTTGAATCAATATGATTTAAACAAATTACAAAGAAAGATAAATGATTTAGAATACAAACTTAATTTACAAAAAAGACAAAATGTAATTAAACCATTTGAAAACAAATATCAAAAAAGAGGTTAAATTATGAAAAACAATAATCACAAAAACCCAAAAAATAAAATATTTATCATTTGGGGTTTATTTATTAGTGGAGTTATTCTTGTTCTTTTAATGCTTCTTTTATTAGCTATTAATAAACCTCAACCTAAAACTGATACCCAAAATCAACAACATTTACAATCTAATATTAATGCCGAACAAGAACAACAAACCTATAATAGGGTTATTAATAAGATAGAATCTGAAATAGATAAATTAACCCAACAACAAGAACAAACTCCATTACTTAAATATCCTCCTAAAATAAGATATTATGATGATGGAATAAAGATCTTTTCCATAGAAAAATATAATCAAGATACAGGTAAATTAATTAAAGACATTTATTATAAAAATGATGGAGAAACAATAGAATATACTGTTGATTACAATTCTGATGGTTCTATCTTAAACACTTTTTATAACCCAGACGGAACTGTTAGAGACACTTATCATTCTAATGAATAAAAAAAGAAAAATTATATTAAAGATTTGGATTATATTTATATCAATTCTTATTTTAATCATGTTATTTCTTTTAGGTTTAAGATTACCTAAATTACTTAAATCAAAACAACAAAAAACTGAAAATCAAGTTCAAAACCAATCTCAATATCAAATCCAATATATTCATGATACTAATAAGGTTCAAAATATTGTTAGATTATTAACTGAATTAAAAACATTAAAACAATTAAAAAACAAACAATTACAAAAACAAGTTGAAAAACAAAAAGAAACTCAACCAATAAATAATTTAGATTTCTTTGACCCTAAGTTTCAAAATGAACTTTATCATAAACTTAGTAAAAGTATGGATGAGCAAATGAGTCAATTTTCTCAAAAAGATTTTGTTTCATCTGAAATTCCATTTGAACAATTAAATGACAATAATAAATTAGTTAAAGATATCGCAGTTGTAAGTTTAACTATTGGTGCAGGAGTTATTAGCTGTGTAGTTCTAGCTCCTATTTTTGCATCTGTAGGTCCAATTGCAGCTCCTGTTGCTTTATTACTTTAATATTAAGAAAGGAGAAATAAAATGTTAAATAAAGTTCAATTAATAGGTAATATAACTCATGACTTAGAGCCAACACATATTAATACTAATGAGGGTCAAATATCTAAATTAGATTTCCAAATAGCTGTAAATAATAAAGATAAAACTCAATTCATTCCATGTGTTGTTTTTAGAAACCAAGCTGAAAACATGAGTATGTATTTACATAAAGGTTCAAAAGTATATTTAGAAGGAACGTTATCAATTGAAAAATATACCAATAACGAAGGCGAAAATAAAACTGCTACTAAAGTAATAGTTCAAAAAGTTATTTTTTTAGATAATAAAGATAAATAAAACAAAGGCCCCTATTAATTTAGGGGCTTTAGATAGAAAGTATTATATCAATGAAAAAAAGTGAAATCAATAAAAATACAATTAATTTTTTTAAAGAGATGAAATCTAAAGGATTTAAACCTGAAGATTTTCAAAGAAATTATTATTTTTTTGAAATTAAAGATTTTAAAGCTGCTGGATTTACAAATGACGAAATATCATTTTTTGATTATACAATTAATGAATTAAAACAAAAGGGATTTACAAATAAACAAATTGATGAATTAAGTTATTATGATGAATATTATTTTGGGGTAGATGAAAACGAACAAAACAAAATAATAGATAAATTAAAAAATAATGGATTTACAAATGAATTATTAAAATCTATTAAACTTATAGTTTAATATAGTAAAAAAATAAATAAAACAAAGGCCCCTATTAAATTAGGGGCTTTAAAAATATAAAAATCGTCTCCCGCGGAATGTTAATTTTAATCAATCTATTAATTTTATAATAACCTTTAAACACATTATTTTATATCTATATGACGTTTCAAATGACATTTAATATCTTTTATCTAACGCACATAAATAAAGGTCTAAGATATCTCGCTTAGCGAGCTAGGCGTCCAGCCGATGCATCTTAATTATATTATGATACCCCCTCCTATAAAGTCCCCTTTTGGGGATTTAGGGGTTTTTTTAAATTAAAAATTCGCTAGGTTTTTCCTAGGTTTTGTTAGTTTTAGTAACATCCCTGAGAATATAGATAGAAAGATATATAAAATCCTCAGTATTTCCCTACCATAGAGGGCTTGTCTCTATGGTAGGGAGAATGGTAGAACGAATTATATTGATTTATTAGTGTTTTCCTAATGATTTTCAATTTGCATTTTCTACCATTTTTAACTTGTTAAAGTAGAACATATATGTTATAATTAAATTGAGCGCCTTTGCTGCGTTAGGCAGTAAAGGAGTAGCGAAAATAAAAAAACCAGCGCCTTGCCCGTGAACTATCGGGTAAGGAGTAGCTGGTATCCGTTAAAAAATATTAAAAAGGATAAATTAAA